>DATMAN010000064.1 GCA_035560005.1 Burkholderiales bacterium
CGAGATCGAGTGGCAAAGCTACCCGGGCGGACAGCCCAACCCGAATTTCCTCGTCGAGCTGCAGGCCCAGGTCGACAAGCAGGTGCCGGTGCTGTTCATCTGTCGCAGCGGTGCGCGTTCGCATGCCGCGGCGGCCGCCGCAGCCCAGATCGGATACAGCCAGGCTTTCAACGTGCTGGAGGGATTCGAGGGCGATCGCGATGCCGAGGGCCATCGCAACACCCTCGGTGGCTGGCGCGTGGCCGGCCTCCCTTGGTACCAGAGCTGAATACCGTCCCGAACCACGTCCGTGTGCTGCTTGATTCGGTCGTCTTTCAGTCGACGGTCCAGTCGACGAGACCGGTGTAGGCGGTGAGCAGAACGATCGCGCCGAAGACGATCCGGTACCAGGCGAAGACCGTGAAATCGTGGCGGCTGATGTAGCGCAGCAGCCAGCGCACGCACAGGAACGCCGAGACGAACGCGGCGGCGAAACCCGCCGCGAACATCTCGAGGTCGGCCAGCTCGAACAGCGCACGGTGCTTGACCAGCTCGTAGGCCGAAGCGGCGAACAGCACCGGGATAGCCAGAAAGAACGAGAACTCGGTCGCGGCGGTGCGCGACAGCCCGAACAGCAGTCCGCCGATGATCGTCGCACCTGCGCGCGAGGTGCCGGGAATCAGCGCGAAGGCCTGCGCGATCCCGACCTTGAGCGCATCGCTCCAGCGCATCTCCTCCACGGTCTGAACCCGCACGGTATGCCGGCGCCGCTCCGCCCAGAGAATCACGAACGCGCCGGCGATGAAAGCGATCGCCACCGGCACGGGCTTGAACAGCGCCGTCTTGATCGCGCTGCCGAACAGCAGGCCGAGCACCGCGAGTGGCATGAATGCGATGGCGAGATTGGCGATGAATCGGCGCGCCGTCGTATCGTGGGGCAAGCCCTTGATGACGGCCGAAAACCGCCGCCGATACTCCCACACCACGGCGAGAATCGCCCCGCACTGGATCGCGATCTGAAACGTCTTGGCCTTCTCGCCGTTGAAGTCGAGCAGGTCGCCCACCAGGATGAGATGTCCGGTACTGGAGATCGGCAGGAACTCCGTCAGTCCTTCGACGACGCCGAGGATCAGCGCCTTGACGATCTGCGGCAGCTCCATGTCTTCTTATGAGGAAGGGCGAACCACGAAGCACGACGATACGAAGCACAAAATGCCGGAAATTGACTCGAGGCCATCGTGGGCGAAGCACGCTTCATCCCGAAGGTGCTCCGTATCGGCCTGCCCGCCGGCAATGCAGGCACGAAGGCCGGGATGCACACTCCCTGTCCGATAGTAGCTGGCTTTCTCGACGGGTTGCTTCGTGCCTTCGTGTCTCGTTCTTCCGCTTTCCATTCGGTGCGCGGTCGGTGGGGCTTCGAGCGTCAGGCTTTGCGGTAGATCTCGGCACCCGAATCGAGAAACTCGCGCGCTTTCTCCGCCATTGCGGCCTCCAGGGCGCGGTCCTCGCTGAGGCCGTGGGCCTGGGCGTACTCGCGCACGTCCTGCGTGATCTTCATCGAGCAGAAATGGGGCCCGCACATCGAGCAGAAGTGCGCGAGCTTGGCACCCTCCTGCGGCAGGGTTTCGTCGTGGAACGCGCGCGCCTTGTCCGGATCGAGGCCCAGATTGAACTGATCTTCCCAGCGGAACTCGAAGCGCGCCTTGGACAGCACGTTGTCGCGGATCTGCGCGCCGGGATGGCCCTTCGCCAGATCCGCCGCATGCGCCGCGATCTTGTAGGCGATGATGCCGTCCTTGACGTCGTCCTTGTCGGGAAGTCCCAGATGTTCCTTCGGAGTGACGTAGCAGAGCATCGCCGTGCCGTACCAGCCGATCATCGCCGCGCCGATGGCGCTGGTGATGTGGTCGTAGCCGGGCGCGATGTCGGTGGTGAGCGGCCCGAGCGTGTAGAACGGCGCTTCCTTGCAGTACCGGAGCTGCAGATCCATGTTCTCCTTGATCAGGTGCATGGGCACATGCCCCGGCCCCTCGATCATCACCTGGCAGTCGTGCTGCCACGCGATCTCGGTGAGTTCGCCCAGCGTGCGCAGTTCGGCGAGTTGCGCCTCGTCGTTGGCGTCGTAGATCGAGCCCGGGCGCAGGCCGTCGCCCAGGCTGAAGCAGACGTCGTACGCCCGCATGATCTCGCAGATCTCTTCGAAGTGCGTATAGAGGAAGCTCTCCTTGTGATGCGCCAGGCACCATTTCGCCATGATCGACCCGCCGCGCGAAACGATCCCCGTCATGCGCTTTGCCGTGAGCGGAATGAAGGGCAGCCGCACCCCGGCGTGGATCGTGAAGTAGTCCACGCCCTGCTCGGCCTGCTCGATCAGGGTGTCTCGGAAGATCTCCCAGGTGAGTTCCTCGGCCTTCCCGTTCACCTTTTCCAGGGCCTGGTAGATCGGCACCGTGCCGATCGGTACCGGGGAATTGCGGATGATCCACTCGCGGGTCTCGTGGATGTGCTTGCCGGTGGACAGGTCCATCACGGTGTCCGCGCCCCAGCGGATCGCCCAGGTCATCTTCTCCACTTCTTCCTGGATGCCGGAAGTGATCGCCGAGTTGCCGATGTTGGCGTTGATCTTCACCAGGAAGTTGCGGCCGATGATCATCGGCTCCGACTCCGGATGGTTGACGTTGGCGGGAATGATCGCGCGCCCGAGCGCCACTTCGTCGCGCACGAACTGCGGGGTGATCTCGGACGGGATCGCGGCCCCGAAGCGCTGCCCGTCGTGCTGGCGCGCGAGCCATTCGCGCTGCGCCGTCGGCAGGCTCGCGAGATAGCGGCCGCGCAGGCAGTTCTCGCGGATGGCGATGAACTCCATCTCCGGCGTGACAATGCCGCGGCGCGCGTAGTGCATCTGCGTGACCGCCCGACCTGGCTTGGCGCGCCGCGGCCGGCGAGTCAGTTGGAAGCGCAGCTCGCGCAGCCGCGGGTCGGTCAGGCGCTCGCGCCCGTACTGCGAGGTCGGTCCGTCCAGCTCCTCGGTGTCCGCGCGTTCCTCGATCCATCGGCTGCGCAGCGCGGGCAGGCCCTTGCGGATGTCAATAACGGCCGCGGGGTCGGTGTACGGGCCGGAAGTGTCGTAGACGAAGATCGGCGGATTGGCCTCGGCGCCGAAAGAGGCCGGGGTGTCCGACTGCGCGATCTCGCGCATGGGCACGCGGATGTCGGGCCGCGAGCCTTCGACGTAGATCTTGCGCGACCTGGGAAAGGGCTTGACCGCCGCTTCGTCGATGCGCGCGGCGACGTTGAGAAACTTCGGATTGGCGTTCATGGCGCGTTCCACAGAGAAGGCGGGAAGCGCCGTCCTGAAGCGCGCTTCCCTGCCTCGGCATTATCCGTACAGGTACGAAGGGTCTTTCTCACCCCCAGAGGACACAAGACAGAGAACCGGCCTCCGTCTCGTGCCCGCTGACAAGGACCCCCAGCGGTCACCCGGAAAGCTAAAGCCAATGTGTGATAATTGCAAGCCCGGAAGATACGCCGTCCCACCCAGGATCTCGCACCCATGGATGTCGAGCGCGCGCGGATGAACATGATCGAGAGTCAGATCCGCACGTGGGAAGTGCTCGACCAGACCGTGCTCGACCTGCTGTGGGAAATCAAGCGCGAGGAGTTCGTGCCGCCGCAGTACCGCGCGCTCGCCTTCGCCGACATGGAGATCCCGCTCGGACACGGCGAGGTGATGCTGGCGCCCAGACTGGAAGCCCGGATGCTGCAGGAACTGGCGCTCACCAAGGCCGACAAGGTGCTCGAGGTCGGCACCGGCAGCGGCTACGTGACCGCGCTGCTCTCCCGGCTTGCGGGGCAGGTGGTCAGCGTCGAGCGCATCGGGGAGTTCAGCCACGCCGCCGCGCGCAAGCTGGCCGGACACGGCATCGAAAATGTCACGCTGGAGATCGGCGACGCCGCCGACGGCTGGCCGCGGCAAGCGCCCTACGACGCGATTCTGCTGACCGGCTCGGTGCCGGTTCTGCCGGAAGCGTTCAAGGAGGAGCTGGCGCCGGGCGGGCGGCTGTTGGCCGTGATCGGGCAAGAGCCGGTCATGACGGCAACGCTGATCACGCGCGTATCGGACAAGGCGTACGAGTCGGTCGGCCTGTTCGAAACCTGCATTCCGCCGCTCAGGAACGTCAAACAGCCCGAGCGCTTCGTGTTCTAGCGGGCATGGCCGCCGAGCCTTCTCGCGCTGCAGCGGGTCCGGGCGACGCGTCGGAAGAGGCGCTGCGGGCGGCGAAACGGGCGCTGCGCGAAACAGTTCTCGCCGCCCGCGCCGCGCTCGACGCGGCCTCTCGGGCCGCCGCGTGCGCCGCGATCACGCGCCGCCTGCTCGATCGCGACTCCTGGCGGAAAGCGCGCACGGTTTCGGCGTACTGGTCCTTCGGTTCGGAGTTCGACACCGCAGCGTTGATCGCGCAGAGCCTGCGCGCGAAAAAGCGCCTGGTTCTGCCGCGCATCGACCGCGCCGCGCGCGCCCTGGTCTTCCATGTCGTGACCGATCTCGACGCCGATCTGCTGGCCGGAACCTGGGGCATCCGCGAACCCGATCCCGCGCGCTGCCCGGCGGCGGACCTGCGCGAGATCGAATTCATGCTCGTCCCGGGGGTCGCTTTCACCCGGGAGTGCGACCGCCTCGGATACGGCGGCGGCTACTACGATCGCGTGCTGGAGGGCCTTCCCGCCGGCTGCCGCGCGGTCTCCGCGGCGTTCTCCGTCCAGATCGTCGAGACCCTGCCTTTGAGTCCGCGCGACCAGAAAGTCGACGCGGTCGTCACCGAGTCCGGCTGCTTTGGACTTGCCGATCAGGATTGGAATCACCGCTCACCCGGTCACCCAGTCACCTAGTCACCCAGTCACCCAATCACCCAGTCACGGAGTCACCCAATCATTGGAGCCAGACCAGTAGCTTTTCGGTTCATGAAGGCCTAAAGCCCCAGAAGGGTGAGTGTGCGTTCGGTGGCGCCGCGGTGGGTCGCGGTGAAGCGTCGACCGGCTTCGCCCATGGCGCGGGCGCGTTCAGGCTCGGCGAGCAGCACGCTCGCCGCGCGGACCAGTTCATCTGGATTCGGCACGCGCAAGGCGGCGCCTTCCGCAATCGCCTGTTCGGTCGCCTCCTCGAAGTTGAATGTATGCGGTCCGACGAGCACCGGTTTGCCGACCGCGCAGGCCTCGAGCAGATTCTGCCCCCCGAAGGGCAGCAGGCTGCCGCCGACGAAGGCCACGTCGCAGGCGGCGTAGTACGCGTACATCTCTCCCATCGAATCGCCCAGCACGACACGCGTATCGGCCTGGATCGCCGTGTCGTCGCTGCGCCGCTGGAACGGCAGGCCGCGGGCCTTGAGCAACTGCGCCACTTCGTCGAAGCGCTGCGGATGGCGCGGCACCAGCACCACCAGCGCGCCCGCGTCGCTCAGGCGCCGGATAGGCTCGATCAGGAGCGCTTCTTCCCCTTCCCGGGTGCTGGCGGCCAGAAAGACCGGACGCGCGCGGCCGAAGCGCTCGCGCAGGCGGTTGCCCAGTTCGAGCTGGGCGGGCGGCGCGGTGCGGTCGAACTTGAGGTTGCCGGTGACCACGACGCGCGAGGCGCCGAGCGCGTGCAGTCGCTCGGCGTCACGCGCCGTCTGCGCGCCGATGCCGGCGAGCGCCCGAAGCATGGGCGCGGTCAGTCCCCGCAGCCCGCGATACCGTGCTGCGGAGCGTTCCGAGAGCCGCGCATTGACGAGGTACACCGGGATTGCCCCGGCGGCACAGCCGTGGATCAGGTTGGGCCAAAGCTCGGTCTCCATCACGATGCCCAGCGCCGGCCGGTAACACTTCAGAAAGCGCCGCACGGCGCCCGGCAGGTCATAGGGCAGATAGCGGATCTCGACCGTGTCGCCGAACAGCGAGCGCGCCGTCTCGCGGCCGGTGGGCGTCATGTGGGTGAGCACGATCCTTCGGCTCGCGTGGCGCGCCCGGAGCGCCTGAACCAGGGGTTCGGCCGCCCGCGTCTCGCCCACCGACACGGCGTGGATCCAGATCGTCGGGTCCGCGGCCGGCGCCGGGTAGAAGCCGAAGCGCTCGCGCAGGTGGCGCAGGTACGCTGGCTGGCGCCGCGCCCGCAGCAGCAGGTGCAGCAGCGCCCAGGGCACCAGCAGATAGGCGGCGAGGCTGTAGAGCCAGCGCATCGATCAGGTTCTCAGCAGCCTGTCCGCGGCCGCGAGTACCTGCTCGACCGATGGCGGTGACCGGCCGTCCCCCACGTTGGCGGCGTGCGCGGCGGCGTAAACGCCGGTTGCCCGCGGATCGGTGGCGCAGTAGATGCCGACCGTGGGACGTCCCAACGCTGCGGACAGATGCGCGAGCCCGGTGTCGACGCCGACGACCAATTGTGCGCCGGCGAGCAGCGCCGCCAGCCGATCCAGCGGCAACCGGGGAGGGACCAGCGCGCCCGCAATCCGGTCGGCCAGCCGCTCGCTGCGATTCTGCTCTGTGCTGCTGCCGAAAGGCAGGAGGCTCGACAATCCGCGAGCGTGCAGCGCGGCGCCGAGTTGCGCCCAGGAATCTTCCGACCAGAGCTTTTGGCTTCCGGCACTCGAGTGCAGCAGCACTGCGTAAGGACGGGTCAACCACTGGGCGAGGTGCGCCGGGACGCAGCCGCGCAGCGCCTCCACAGCGGCAGGCGGCACCCGGATCGCGTAGTTGGCCGGCCCGGAGACTTCATAGCCCAGCGCCAGCGCGGCCAGCGCGCGATTGCGCTCGACCGCGTGCCGGTCCCAGGGGATGGCGAACGTGCGGTGGTAGAACCAGCCGATGGGTTCGCGCGAACTCCTCCAGTCCAGCCCATACTTGCGTCCCGGCGCGCAGGCCACCAGCAAGGCGCTTTTGAGCAGCCCCTGAGTGTCGATCACGGCGTCGTAGAATCGGGCTTGCAGCTTGCGCCGCAGCGCGGCGATCTCGCGCCAGGTGGCGGGCGCGAACAGGCTGCGGCGCCACCGCCGCACCGTCACCGGGATGGCCTCGCGGACCATGGCGTGCAGGCGCACCAGCGGCGCGAACGCCTCTTCCACGACCCAGTCGATCTCCGCCGTCGGGAAACGCACCGACAGGTCGCTCACCACCGGAAAGTTGTGCACGACGTCGCCCATCGAGGACGTCTTGACGAGAAGGATGCGGCGCAGAGTCAAGGATGAAGGGCGAGGGATGAATGCAGCCCGATGGCCGCCTCAGGCGCTCTCACCGCCGGGCACGCGCAGATGCCGTGAAGGGCTCGCCAAGTCGAACTTCCCGAGGCAGGAAGTCCATTCGGACGCAGAGGAACAACTTCTGGGCAAGACAGCCGAAGTACCAGGCGATGACCGCCGGCAGGAAGCTCTCGATGCGATCGAACACCGGGGCTTGCCATTCTCTCTTGTCTTGATCCTGCATCTCTGCGTTCTCGGCGGTGAGGGGTGGTGCCGGCCCGCGGCCGGCTTCTTCATCCTTTCCTGTTGTAGTCGTCCTCGAAGCGAACGATATCGTCCTCGCCAAGGTAGCCGCCCGACTGCACCTCGATCAGATGCAGCGGTACTTTGCCGACGTTCTCCAGCCGGTGCCTGACGCCCAGCGGAATGTAGGTGGACTGGTTCTCCGAGAGCAGCAGGCTGTCCTCGCCGCGCACCACTCGGGCGGTGCCGGATACCACCACCCAGTGCTCCGCGCGGTGATGATGCATCTGCAGCGACAGTTTGCAACCGGGCTTGACCATGATGCGCTTGACCTGGAAGCGCTCGCCGCTGTCCAGACCTTCGTAGTAGCCCCACGGCCGGTACACGCGCCGGTGGACCAGGTACTCGTCGCGCTGCTTCGCCTTGAGCGCGTCCACGAGATCCTTGACCCGCTGCGCGTGCTCTTTCTTCGTCACCAGCAGCGCATCGGGCGTCTCGACGATGACCAGGTCCTCCACTCCGATCGCCGCGACCAGCCGGCTCTCCGCCCGCACGTACGAATTGCGCACGCCGTCCAGGTGGACGTCGCCCTGCGTCACGTTACCTTGCGCGTCCGGCGCGCAGACCTGCCACAGCGACGCCCAGGACCCGATGTCGCTCCAGCCGATGTCGGCCTCCACGACGACCGCGTCGCGCGTCTTTTCCATCACTGCGTAGTCGATCGACTCCGCCGGGCACCGCGTGAACGATTCCGTGTCCAGCCGGCAGAAGTCCAGATCCTGGCTGCGCCGCTCCCATGCCTCCTGCGAGGCCCGGAGGATGTCGGGACGAAAACGGGACAGCTCCTCGAGGTAGCGGTCGGCGCGAAACACGAACATCCCGCTGTTCCAGTAAAACGTTCCGGCTTCGACGAACTGCCGGGCGCGCGCGGCGTCCGGCTTCTCGACGAAGCGGGCGACCGCGAAGCTGCCGTTGGCACCTGGAATCGCCCCGCCCCGCTCGATGTAGCCGTAACCGGTCTCCGGGGTCTTGCACACGATCCCGAAGGTGACCAGCTTGCCTGCCTGAGCGTGCACCGCGGCCTGCGCCACGGCCCGGTGAAAGCGCGGCACGTCACGGATGAGGTGATCGGCCGGCAACACCAGCATCACGCCGCCCGCATCGGACTGCGCCACCGCCAGCGCCGCCACGGCCACCGCCGGCGCGGTGTTGCGCCCGGCCGGCTCCAGGATCTGCGCAGCCGGCTCGACGCCGACTTCGCGCAACTGCTCGGCCGCGAGAAAGCGATGCTCGCTGCTGCAGACCACGATGGGCGCGGCCAGTCCGTCGAGCCCCTTCGACCGCAGCACCGTCTCCTGCAGCATCGTGTACTTGGCGACCAGGGGCAGGAACTGCTTGGGCAGCAGCGTTCTGGACAGCGGCCAGAGCCGTGTGCCGGAACCGCCGCAGAGAATGATCGGGTGCAGTTTCAAGTGTCGTTCCGCCGATCGTCAGGTTGGCTTTCCCCCGGGGGCGCAATAGAATCCATCCGCAGCGAGCTCGAAGTCGACGCGCTTGCCGCGGCTGAAGTCTCCGTGCGAGCGGGGCGGATGCTCCGGCAAGCGCAGGCGCAGAGTATACCCAGACCCGCATCCGCCAGGCATTCATGCCCAAAGTCGCGCTCATCACCGGGGTCACCGGACAGGACGGTGCCTATCTCGCCGAACTGCTGCTCGCCAAAGGCTACGTCGTGCACGGCATCAAGCGGCGCACCTCGCTGTTCAACACCGATCGCATCGATCACCTGTACCAGGATCCGCACGAGCCCGATCGCCGCTTCATTCTGCATTACGGCGACATGACCGACTCGATGAGCCTGACGCGCGTGGTGCAGCAGGTTCAGCCCGATGAGCTCTACAACCTCGCGGCCCAGAGCCATGTGGCGGTCTCGTTCGAGGAACCCGAATACACCGCGAACTCCGATGCCTTGGGCACGCTGCGCATGCTGGAGGCGATCCGCATCCTCGGCCTCGAAAGGAAGACGCGCTTCTACCAGGCTTCCACCTCGGAGCTCTACGGACTGGTGCAGCAGACGCCGCAGAACGAAAAGACCCCTTTCTATCCGCGTTCGCCCTACGGGGTGGCCAAGCTCTACGGCTACTGGATCACGGTGAACTATCGCGAGGCGTACGGGATGTACGCCTGCAACGGCATTCTCTTCAACCACGAAAGTCCTGTTCGCGGCGAGACCTTCGTCACGCGCAAGATCACGCGCGCGCTCGCGCGGATCAAGCTCGGACTGCAGGATTGCCTGTATGTCGGCAATCTCGAAGCGCGCCGCGACTGGGGTCACGCCCGGGACTTCGTCGAGGCGATGTGGCTCGTCCTGCAGCAGCCGCAGCCCGAGGACTTCGTCATCGCCACCGGGATCCAGCACAGCGTGCGCGATTTCATCTCGGCCGCCGCGGCCGAGCTGGGAATCAAGCTCGCGTGGCGCGGGAAGGGAACGGACGAGAAAGCCTATGCGGACGGCCGCTGCATCGTGCAGGTCGATCCGCGCTACTTCCGGCCGACCGAAGTCGATACGCTGCTCGGCGATGCCGGCAAGGCGAGGAGGCAGCTCGGGTGGGCACCGCGCGTATCCTTCGAGGAGCTGGTCGCCGAGATGGTGCGTGAAGACCTCAAGGCCGCCGAGCGCGACGAGCTCGTCAAGAAGCACGGCTTCTCGGCGTACGATTACCACGAGTGACCGGGTGACTGGGTGATTGGGTGACTGGGTCACTGGGTGATCCGTGATTGAAAAGCGACATCCGACTGGGCGACCGCACTAGTCATTCCATGCCGCCAGAGGCCAGAATCTACGTCGCCGGCCACCGTGGTCTTGCCGGCTCGGCGATCGTGCGCAGGCTCCACGCTGCGGGCTGTCGCAGCCTCATCACGCGCACCCATTCGGAACTGGACCTCATCGACCAGCGGGCGGTGCGCGCGTTCTTCGAGCAGGCAAGGCCCGAGTACGTCTTCCTTGCGGCCGCCAAAGTCGGCGGAATCCTCGCCAACAACACCTACCCCGCCGACTTCGTGCATCAGAATCTCGCCATCCAGACGAACGTCATCCACGAATCCTGGCGCGTCGGCGTGAAGCGGCTGCTGTTCCTCGGCTCCTCGTGCATCTATCCGCGCGACTGTCCGCAGCCGATGAAGGAGGAGTATCTGCTGACCGGGCCGCTGGAGTCGACCAACCGGCCTTACGCGATCGCGAAGATCGCGGGGATCGAGATGTGCTCGGCATACAACCGCCAGTACGGCACGCGGTTTCTGGCCGTCATGCCGGCCAATCTGTACGGGCCGGGCGACAACTACGATCTGGAGACTTCGCACGTCCTGCCGGCCTTGATCCGCAAGATGCACGAGGCGAAAGAGCGGGGCGACAAGGAGGTCGTCGTCTGGGGCACCGGAACGCCGCGGCGCGAATTTCTCTACAGCGAAGACATGGCGGACGCCTGCGTGACGCTCATGTGTCTGCCCGACGAGAGCTTCGCTGCGTTGCTGGCGAGCTATCCGCCGCTCGTCAACATCGGCTGCGGAACCGATCTCACCATCCGCGAACTGGCCGAAACCGTCGCGCGAGTCGTCGGCTTCAAAGGCGGGCTTCGCTTCGATCCGACCAAACCCGACGGTACCCCGCGCAAGCTTCTGGACGTCGCTCGTGTCTCGCAACTGGGCTGGAGGGCGGGCACTTCCCTCGCGCAGGGCATTCATCAGGCGTACGCGGATTTTCGGGCGCGCCATGACGCCTTGCGCGGCGAGCTTTCGCTGAAGGATCCGGCGCTCTGAGCCTTGTCGCGCCACTCATCGCGCTGGGCGGCTGTGCCGCGGTCGTGCGGCGTCGACCCGGCAAGGGCATACGGCGTGGCGGTTCCCGATACTGACACCTGGCTTGCCCGTACACGCGCGCGTCTGCGTGCCCGGCCGCTCTTCTCCCGGATTCTCGCGAACTTCGGCTGGCTGTCGGCCGACCGCGTGCTGCGGCTCGCAGTCGGCTTGCTGGTGGGAGTCTGGTTGGCCCGCTACCTGGGGCCGGAGACCTTCGGGCAGTACAGCTTCGCGTTCGCTCTGGCTGCGCTCTTCGGCGCTTTCTCGAAGCTGGGGCTGGACGGCGTGCTGGTGCGCGAGCTGGTGCGCGCGCCGCAACGACAGCAGGAACTGCTGGCGTCGGCGTTGGTCTTGCGACTGGCGGGAGGTGTCCTCGCCGCTGCGGGCGCGATGCTGTGCGGGCGATTCTTTCGATCGGGCGAAGCGGCGATTCAGCTCCTTGTCTCGGTGGCCGCGGTCGCACTGGTGTTTCAGGCGCTGGACGTCTTCGAGCACTGGTTCCAGTCGCAGTTGCGCAGCCGATACGCGGTCGCCGCGAAGACTTCCGTGTTTCTCCTGATGGCGGGCGCCCGCGTCGGTCTGATTGTCGGAGGAGCCTCGGTCGTCGTCTTCGCGGGTGCCGCCGTCCTCGAAGTCCTGCTGGGAGGAATCGCGCTGCTTGCGGCCTATCGCCTCGCGGGACAGGGCTTCGAGCGCTGGCGCGTCACGTGGAGTGCGGTGCGCGGCCTGCTCAGGCCTGCGCTGCCGCTGATATTCGCGGGCCTTGCGGTCTCGCTGTACATGAGGATCGACCAGGTGATGATCGCCCGGATGCTCGGAGACCACGCGGTCGGACTCTACTCCGCCGCGACCCGCCTCACCGAGGCAACCTATTTCCTGCCGGGTGCACTGGTGGCCTCCGTGCTGCCCGCCGTCGTGTCCCTCAGGACCTCGAGCGAGCCGCAGTTTGTCGATCGCATGCAACGCGTGTTCGATCTGATGGTCGTGGCGGGCGTGTCGCTCGCCCTGCCACTCAGCCTTTTCTCGGGTGCCGTCGTGCGGGTCTTGTTCGGCGAGCCGTTCGCGGATTCGGCCGGAGTGCTGGCGATCCACGCATGGGCCAGCGTGTTCGTGTATCTCGGCATGGCGAGCAGCAGCTATCTGCTGGCACGCGATCTCACGATGGTTTCCCTCACGCGCACCATGCTCGGCGCTGTGGTCAACGTCGTTCTGAACCTGCTGCTGATCCCCGAGTACGGCATACGCGGCGCGGCCCTGGCAACGCTGATCTCGGCGTGCGTTGCAACCTTCGCCGTGTTCCTCGACGCCAGAAGCCGGCCCGCCGGAGTCATGATGCTGCGCGCGTTCGACCCGATCGGGGTTTTTCGTCGCAGGGCTGCGCTGTGAACCTCCTGCGCCGCTTGCTCCATCGGGCGAGTCCGTCTCTGTACCGGTTCGGGCAGAATCTGCATACCCTCGCGTTCGGCCACGGTCAATGGCGGAGCATCCGGCAGGGAACGCCTCTGAATGCCGCCGGCATGGCTTTGCCGTGGTATACGTATCCTGCCATCGAATACCTCTCGCAGTTCGATTTCTCCGAACGGACGGTTTTCGAGTTCGGAGGCGGGTACTCCTCTTTGTTCTGGTCCGGAAGAGCGGCGCTGGTGGTGACCGTCGAGAGCGATCCGGTGTGGTTCGATCGGATCCGGCGCGAGTCCGCGCCGAATCAACGCACGCTCCTGCGACAGGCGCGCGACGCGTATGTCGCGGCGCTCGCCGAGCAACCGGATCGCTTCGACATCATCGCCATCGACGGAAAGTGGCGCCACGCCTGCGCCGCGGCGGCGGTCGGGTACTTGCGGGAGCACGGTATGATCATCCTGGACAACAGCGACAAGTTTCCCGCGGTCGCCGATTTTCTGCGCGGCCAGGGCTTCTTCGAGATCGACTTCAGCGGTTTCGGGCCGGTCAACAACTACACCTGGACGACATCGATGTTCGTTCGAGCGCCGCTCCCCCTGCAGCGCGGCTTCCGGCCGCCGCGCCCGGTCGGTGGCCGGGATGTGACCGTCGGACCGGCCGACGAGAACGGCGGCACGACGACAGGGCAGGACGCAACGCGATGAGCGAAACCGTCCACGTGCTGCTGCCGGTGCACAACCGCAGCGAGCTTACGCGCCGCTTCCTGCGCTGCCTGAGGAGCCAGACCTATCCCCGCATTCGCGTGCTCGTCATCGACGACGGATCGCGCGATGCCACGGCGGCGGTGATCGAAGCGGAGTATCCGGCGGCGCATGTGTTGCACGGCGACGGGCGCTGGTGGTGGGCGGGTTGCTTGCAGGAGGGGTTCGATTGGCTGCGTTCGCGACAGATTCCGGATTCCGATCTCGTCCTGATCGCGAACGACGACACGACCTTCGATGCCGACTACATCGAACGTGCCGTAGCTTTTCTGCGTGGCCGCAGCCGATGCCTGTTGTGCTCGCAGTTGCGCGATCCGCTCACGGGAGTGGTCAGGCAAAGCGGGGTGGAGGCGGATCTGCGGCGGTTTGCCTTCCGGGTGGCGGAGGACCCTTCCCGAATCAATTGCCTGCCCACCCGCGGGCTGTTCCTGCGTTGGGGCGATATGCGGCGGATCGGAGGCTTCCATCGCCATCTGCTGCCGCATTACTGGTCGGACTACGAATACACTCTCCGGGCGCATCGGCTTGGATTTGCCTGCCTCACCGACTCTTCGGTTGCAGTGACCGCCAATGCGGACTCGACGGGAGAGCGCGATCTCGACCGGCTGGTCGGCTGGACGTTTGTTCGCAGTCTGTTCTCGATCAGGACGCCGTTGAACCCGGTTTATCGTACGTCCTTCGTCCTGTTCGCCTGTCCCGGAGCGTGGAAGTTCATCAATGTGTTCAACGTCTGGGGCCGGGCGCTGGCCCGCATCGCCTGGCAGGGTGTGGTCAGGCGCCCGTTTCCGAGAGAACGCGGCATGAATGCCGCGGCGCCTTCACCGCACGAGTGAGCGCGATGCCGGTGAACGAGGGCCTTGGCCACGCCAGTTACCGCAGGCACGAACGCGCGTACGAGGCCTATTCGAATGGCGGCGAGCGTGCGGAGACAGCGCGCGCCTGGCTCGATCCTGGCACCGTGAACGCATGGCGCATGGCGCGGATGTACCGGTTCGCCGATCCCTTGCTCGAGGCATTCCCCGGCGCGCGCTGGTTGACGGTGGGTGACGGCCGCTACGGCCTGGACGCGGCCTACCTCAGGCGACGTGGCGGCCGGCCCCTGGCCACGGACATCGCGACCACGCTGCTCGAAGAGGCCAAGGCGTTGGGACTGATCGATGAGTACCGCAAGGAAAATGCGGAAGCGCTGAGCTTTGGCGACAACTCGTTCGATTTCGTGCTGTGCAAGGAGTCGTATCACCATTTTCCGCAGCCGATGAAAGCGTTGTACGAAATGTTGCGGGTTGCGCGTCTGGGCGTCCTGCTCGTCGAGCCTTCCGACCACGAAATACCCGACACCGCAGCAACGACGCTCAGTCGCCTGCTCAAGAACGCAATAAAGCGCCTGCTTGCGCGCCCGACGGGCGGTCATCGTTTCGAGGAACTCGGCAACTACGTCTACGGGGTTTCGCGGCGCGAGATGGAAAAGGTCGCGCTCGGGATCGGCCTGCCCACGGTGGCGTTCGGCGGGCTTAACGACTATTACGTGCCCGGCGCCGAGTTCGAGCCGGCCCAACCCGGTTGCAGGATTTTCCGCCGCGTGCGGATGAGGATCGCGCGCTACGATCTGCTGTGCAGGCTCGGGATCAACCAGTATGGCCTGCTCGCCGTCCTCATGCTGAAGCAGGCGCCTTCTGCGGCGCTGGTTGCCGCGCTTCGACGGCGCGGCTACGGCGTGACGCGTCTTCCCGAGCGGCCCCCGATGGCTGCGCTGCCCACGCGCGGGGAAGTCGGCCGATGACGACCGCGGGGGTGCCGCCTGTACTGCTTCTGGCTTTCAACCGCCCGGAAACCACGGCCCAGGTCCTGCGGTCGCTGCGCGATGTGCGCCCGGGCCGGCTGTTTTTCGCGGTGGACGGCCCGCGCGAGGGGCGGCAGGGCGAGCGCGAGCGAGTTGCCGCGGTGCGCCGTCTGGTCGAGAAGATCGACTGGCCTTGTCGAGTGGATACGCTCTTTCGCGAAGCGAACCTGGGTTGCAAGAAGGCGGTCAGCGAGGCGATCACCTGGTTCTTCGATCAGGTTCAGGCGGGCGTGATC
>DATMAN010000065.1 GCA_035560005.1 Burkholderiales bacterium
CGAGACCATTGGCCAGAGCCAAGGACCCGAGCCGCAACGACGCGCTGCGCCCCAGGTGACCCCGCCCCGAAGGGTTGCGACGAGAAGCAGCCGTCTGCGTCGTTGGCGCGCTCGGCCGTAGGCCCAGCTACTGTCCTTCGCGCGCCGCCTCGCATCCGACCGCTTCTCGTCGCAACGCGACCGTCGGGGGTTTTGAGATAGGTTCTAGCCTCCGGTGCTCAGAACCTGTCGTTGCCGGGGCGCTTCAGGTTGTTGATCCGGTTCTTGCGCAGAATCTTCAGCAGTCCGTTGCGCAGCACGCGAAACACGGGATAGAGAATCCGGGCGCGCACCCTGGAACCGAAGAGCCGGTAGCTCAGCCGGCCGAAGGCGTCCGAACGACTGCTCATCAGGGCGAGCGCGTGGATCGCGTCCGCACCGTAATGCAGAACGTTGTCCACCTTCAGGACCATCCCCTCGTCGATGTCCAGCCCGCGGGCGGTGATTTCCTCCATGACCGCAGTCGGTTCGCGCGCGTTCACCAGCCTCAGCATGCCGATCGTCCCGCGGATGCGCACCCGCCGGCAGTAGGCCTCGCACACCGGGCATTCCCGGTCGTATACCAGAAGGATCTCACGCGGGGGCATCTCCGGAGGGACTACCGGGGAGACGCTATCTGGGCAGTCCACGGTGATTGACGATCCGGCCGGGATCGCTCCAGATCCTGTCGGCCGCCTTTGCCGGATATGCCTGGATCACTTCTTTGCTGGCAGTGTGGCGGCGTAGTCGGTGGCCAGGCGCAGCCACTGCGCAAGCGAGGCGTCATCGGCCACGCCGACCGCATTGACCAGGATCCAGCCTTTCATCGGCCGCCCGCTCAGATCGAAGGCTCGCGTATGCGGCTCGGCGAGCGCCGCCGCCATGCGCTGCGGATCAAGCCGCACGATCATTTCGCGCTGATGCACGCCGCAGCACATGTTGCCGTCGAGCAGGAACGCCAACCCGCCGAACATCCTCTTTTCCGAGAACCCCTTGTGGCTGGCCAGGCGCCCGCGGATGCGCTCAGCCAGTGTCTGGTCGAAGGCCATATTCGTTCTCCCGGCTCGATCGCCCGATGCGGCTTCTGCAGTGCCGTCGGCAGTTCGCCGCCCGCCTGCCGCGGACACGATACACCCGAGGGCGGGCGCCCGGCCGCCCTGCGGCGAGGGTCACACCAGGCGACCCCGTGATACGATGCCAACAGGTTCGAACAGGCAAGTGCCGGCCCGGCGGCCGGTATCTTTTTGTCAGCACGGCGTTTTGGGTCTTTTCCCGTCCGTTTTTTCATGTCCGACCGCGAGATCCTGCTCCGCTGGCTTGGCGTGGTGGCCACGCGTCTCGATTGGAGCCGTCGCATCCCCGAGCTGGGCCGCTTGGCCTGCACGCTCCTGGCCCTGGTACTGCTGGCCGAAGCCTGCAAGGCCCTGGGCTTGCCGCCGGAGGTCCTCACGGCGCTGGCACCGTTGTTCGTCTTCGGCGTTCTATTGGTCATCGGAGTATTCGCCTGGCGCATCTTCCGTCGCCCGACGCTCGCCCAGGTCGCCGGGGCGGTCGACCTTCGGGCCGGTCTGAAGGACGAGCTGAAGAGCGCGTATTGGTTCTCCCATCAGCCGGCGCGCGATCCCTTCGTGGAGCTTCAGCTCGCGCGCGCCGCGACGACCGCGCGCTCGCTCGATGCGCGCCGCCTGATCCCGATCGGCGTGCCGCGCAGCGCGCGCGCCGCGCTGGTTCTCGCGATCGCGACCGCTGTTCTCGCCTGGTTGTCCCCGCGTTTCGCGGTGCCGCTGGCGCAGGAGTCGCGGGCGGCATCTCCCGTCTCCGCGAACGCCGCCAAGGCGCTTGACGATGTCGTCGTCGACACCGAGTTCGAGCGCATTCTCGCGCAGCTCGCATCGCCCGAGACCACCACGGCGCGCGATCGGCCCGCGACCTGGGCGCAGGTCGAGCAGATCGCGCGCCAGCTCCCGCACGGAGCCGAACGGGAGGCGATCCAGCGCGCGGTGGCCGCGCGCGATGCACGGCTGGTCGCCCAGCTTCTGAGGGCTTTGCAGCACAAGCAGGCAAGCGCAGCCGAGCTCGAGCCGAACGCCCGCGGAGAGGACATGCCGCTCACCGCGCAGGGCGATGGTCGCGAACGTCCGGAAGAGGCTCTGCCCAAGACCCGCAAATCGGCCGCCGAGGAACTGCTGGCGGCGGCCTTTGCGCAGCCCACGGCGCGCGTGACCCAGGAACTGCGCGGTCAGGCCGAGGAGGAGCGGCGCAAGATCACCGGCGCGCCCGCCGAGGGTAACCCCGAGTTCAATCCACGCATGCGCGCCGTGGCTCGAACCGGCGCGGCGATGCGCGAGATCGCGTACGCCGCCGGCGAGGCCGCCGAAGCCGGTCCGCAGACCAGCGTCGACGGCCAGGCGAAGGGCCCTCCCGATGGCAAGAGCCGCTCGGGCGGCAACAGCGGCGAACATCCCGAGAGCGAGTTGACCGATCTCCCCGACGCGCAGCCTGTGCTGGGCGAGCGCACGGTTCGGCTGGAGGTGCGGCTGCGCCAGGTGCGCGTGCAGCGCACCGACGACCCGCAGCAGCAGGCCACGCGCGAGGATTTCTACTCCGCGACTCGGCGGCAGGCCTCTCAACTCGACTACGCGGACATCGACGTGCAGTGGCGGGCGCAACGCGAAGCACTTCTGCCGATGGGCCAGACGCCGCTTTCCTATCGGAACGCCGTCAAGCACTATTTCCTGAGCCAGCATGGCAAGGAAGACTGACCGCCCTGGCAACGCCTCGAGCGGAGCGTGCCGGTGAGCTTCACCGCGTTGTCTCCCGCGCTCGCCTGGGCGCTGCTCGCCGCTGTCGCGCTGGCGATCGTGCTGCTGCATCTGCTGCGGCCGCCGCCTCCGCGAGTCGTCGTGCCTTCGCTGCTGCTTTGGGCGCGAGTCTTGAGCAAGCGCAAGCGTGCGCCTGCGCCCTGGCTGATCTCGCTGCTGCTCGCGCTGGCCGCTGGACTGAGCATGGCGCTCGCGCTGACCCGTCCGGAGCTTCCGGGCGCTGGCCCGCAGCGGTTGATGCTGGTCGTCGACAACTCTCCCTCGATGGCGACGAAAACGCGCGACGGAGCCACCCGGCTGCGCCATGCGATCGAAGGCGCCAGGGCGCTCCTCGAGCGCTCGGGCGCGGGGAGCGAGGTCACCCTGATGGACACTGCGGGCCAGCTTCGCATGTCCGGGTTGCTCGATCGCGATTCCACGGCCGCGGCGCTCGACCGGATCCCGGTCGGTTCGTGGGGCGACGTTCCCGCGTCGCTGCCGCCGCCCGTGCCGGGCGCGCGGGTGCACTTCTTCACCGACGGGGTCGCGCCCATCGAGGTGCCCGAGGGGACGATCGTGCACTCGGTGTTCGAGCCGGCAGACAACGTGGCGCTGACGGCGTTCGAGGTGCGCGCGCTGCCGCAGGATCCCACGCGCGTGGAAGCGCTGGTCCAGGTGCTCAATGCCTCGCCGGGCGAGCGGCGCGCGCGCCTGCTGATCCGCGGCGGCGACGGTTTCGCCCTCACCCAGGACTTCGTGCTGCGCGCTCGGGAGACCATCAACGCCACCTTCGACGTCTCCGACTTCCAGGGGGGCGTGCTGGGCGCAACCATCGTGTCGGCCGACGACGCTTTGCCGGTGGATGACCTCGCCTATGCCGTCGTGCCGCCGCACGGCGCAAAGCGCGTTCTGCTGGTGACTTCCGGCAATCCGGAGTTGGCCGATGCGCTGCGCACGCTGCCCGGTGTACGGGTGAACGTGGTGGCGCCCGAGCGCTACGCGGCCGCAACCGGTTACGACGTGCTCGTGCTGGACCGTTTCGCCCCTGCCGAGCCGCCACCGGTCGGGGCCTTGCTGTTCAGTCCACCGGCCCGCCGGTGGCTCCCCGGCGAGAGCGCCCAGCGCCCGCAACCGCGCATCACCGGATGGAACCGGGACCACGCCGTCACGCGGGGAATCGCCTGGCGCAAGCTGCGGTTGGAGCGCGCTTCGCTCGATCTCGGTACCCCCACCGCCGAGCCGCTGGTGACCGCCAAGGGCTCCGCCCCGGGCGCGCTGGTCGTGGCCGGCGCATCCCATGCGCGCTGGATCAAGGTCGGGTTCGCCTTGCAGGACACCAACTTCCGCCTGCAGCCGGACTTCCCGGTCTTCGTCGGCAACGCGCTCAACTGGCTGACCGAAACCGTCCCGGTGCTCACGCGCGCACTGGGCAGCATCGAGGTCGCGCTGCACAACGCCGAGGTGCGCGACGGCGGCGGCAACTCCGTCGCCGTCTCGGCGACTGCGCAGGGTGTCATCTTCGAAGCGCAGCGCCCCGACGTCTACACCGTGAGCAAAGGCGCGGAGCAGGTGCTGGTCGTGGCCAACCTGCTCGATCCGCGCCGCGCCCTCATCAACGACACGCGCCTGGAAGGCACGAGCGTGGCGTCCGCGATGAGTCATGCGTTCGCCGCCGCCACGGGTGTGCAGCCGTGGAAACTCCTGCTCCTGCTCGCCGCAGTCCTGCTGCTGGTCGAGTGGGCCGTATATACCCGCCGACCGGGCGTCTGAACGCATGCCGACCGTCACGCTCGTCTCCGCCTGGCCATTGCTGCTCCTGTTGGCCTTGCCGCTGGTGTGGCTGCTCGCGCGGCGCAGACGCACGGGTACCGAGTCCGCCCGGATCCTGGGCGCAACCGCGCTTCGAACGGGGATACTCGCCGCGCTCGTCGCCGCGCTCTGTCAGCCGGTCTTGCAGCGCGCCAGCGAAGCCGTGTCGGTGGCCTACGTGCTGGACGTCTCCGGCAGCGTCTCGCCGCGCTTTGTCGAGGAGGCGATGGAGTGGATCGCGCAACTCGATGCCCGTCACGAACCGGCCCAGTCGCGCTACGTGGTGTTCGCCGACCGCGCGCGCGTGTTCGAGTCGCTGGAAGACGTGCGCGCCCTGCCCGTCGCGGACGAAGACAGCGCTGGGCGCGCGGACCTGATCCATCCGGGCGCCACCGATCTCGAAGAGGCGTTGCTGGCCACGTTGCCCGGCTTCGAGCCGGGGCGTGCCAAGCGCATCGTGCTCTTGAGCGACGGCAACCAGACCGAAGGCGAGGTGTGGCGCGCAATGCGGCGCCTGCGCAACGAAGGCGTGCGGGTGTTCGCCGTTCCCGCGGCGGTGTCCGTGACCGATGACGCCTGGGTGGAGGAAATCGTGGTGCCGCAGGACGTGCGCGAGCGCGCCGAAGTGGAAATCGAAGCGCGGCTGTTCTCGCGCCGGCCGATGCAGGCGACGGTCGAGCTCGCGCTTGGCGGATGGCCGGCTGCCTCGCGCAGCGTAGCCCTCGCCCAGGGGGAGAATCGCGTGAGCTTCCGGGTGCGCTTCCCGCGCGCGGGCTCGCAGGACCTCACCGTGCGCGTCAGCGCGCAGGGCGATCAAATGGCGCGCAACGACGCGCTGACCCGGGACGTGTTCGTGCTGCCGCGGCCGCACGTGCTTTACGTGGAGGGCGGCGCGCAGGCGGCGCGCCACTTGGCGGGCGCGCTCGAGGCGCAAGGCATTCGTGTATCGCTCGCCGCGCCGGAAGACCTTTCCGAGGATCCGCGGCTGCTCGCCGGCAAGGACGCCGTCATCCTGAGCGACGTGCGCGCCGAGAGCCTGGGCGCGCGGGCCGTGCAAAGCCTGCAAGCGTTCGTGCGCGATTACGGCGGCGGCCTGATCTTCGCGGCGGGCGAGAACACGTACGGCGAAGAGGGCTTCTCCGGAAGCGAGATCGAGCGGCTGCTGCCGGTCAGGTTCGAGGCCAAGCGCAAACGCCAGGATCTGGACCTGGTGCTGCTCATCGACCGCTCCTCCAGCATGCGCAAAGGCAAGATCGAGGTGGCCAAAGCCGCAGCGCTCTCCACTCTCGACCTCCTGGATCCGGAGCAGGGTCTGGCGGTCGTGGCCTTCGACGCCAAGCCGCACGTGATCGTGCCTCTCGCCCCGGTCGGCGACAAACGGCAGGCCGAGGATCTGATCTCGCGCATGACTTCGAGCGGTCAGACCAACATCTACGGTGCGCTCGAGGAGGCGATGCGCCAGCTCGCGGATTCGAAGGCGGAGATCAAGCACATCATCCTGCTCTCCGATGGCCTCACCGCGCCGCCTCCCGGCGGCCAATCGGCCGGCCAGGCGTGGGTCAAAATGCTCTTGCGGCGCGGGGACGGCAGCCCGTGGCCGGACGTGGAATCCGACATGGCAACGCAGTTCGCGGGGATCATGGCCCAGCTCGCCGCGGCCAAGATCACGTTGTCCACGGTGGTGTTCGGCGAAGGGCCGGACGTCAAGTTCATGAGGTCCCTGGCGAAGTTGGGATCGGGCCAGACCTACATTGCGAAGGCCGACGAGGACGTGCCCAGCCTGTTCGCGGGCGAGACGCGCCGGGTGCGGGGCGATGCAGTGGTCGAGGAGCCGTTCAGGCCGCTGGTGAAGGCGAGCAGCCCTGCGATCGCGGGGGTGGACTTCGCGGCCGGGCCTGCGCTCAAGGGTTACGTGGAAAGCAGGCCCAAGCGTTTCTCGGATGTGCTGCTGGAAGCCAAGAAGGATCTGCCGCTGCTGGCGGAAACGCACTACGGCCTGGGCAAGACGGTCGTGTTCCTGTCCGACGTGAAGAACCGCTGGGCGGCGGACTGGCTGCAGTGGCCGGGCTACGCCCGGTTGTGGGGCCAGGTCGTGCGCGAGGCCGCGCGGCGCGAGGCAGCCGACGGCGTCAAGTGGCAGGTCGTTCGCGAGGGGCGTCGCGCGCGCGTCGAGTTGACCGCCTTGGGCGCCGACGGCAGCTTTCGCAACGGCCTCCTGCCGCAGGTGCGCATCACTGCGCCGCAGGGAAGCAGCTCGACCGTCACACTGCGGCAGATCGCCCCGGGCCGCTACCAGACCGAAGTGCCGCTCGCTGCCGCCGGCGGGCAGTCCTGGCGTTTCGAACTGCTGCCCGGCGGGGGTATCGGCGCGGCCGACGTTGCGCGCGCGGGAGTGCGCAGGCTGTTTTATTCGTACCCGGACGAGTATCGGTTGCTGCCGCCCGATCTCGTACTGCTGCGCGCGCTGAGCGAGCAGACCGGCGGCAGCCTCGCTCCCCCCGAGGAAGAGATCTTCAAGCCGCGCGCAGACGGAGGCTTGCGCAGCCTGGCGCTGTGGCCGTACCTCGCCGCCGCGGCGTTATTGTTCTTCCTGCTGGATATTCTGGTGCGGCGCGCGCCGTGGAGCTGGCGGCGGGTGCGTTGATCGGGCCACAGTGTTGAGCAGGAAGGTATGGAGTTGCGGCCTCGCCTGCCTGCTCGCGCTGGCTGCACCCGTGCGGTCACAACCGCCGCACACCGCCCACTATCCGTCCTGGGCGTTCCCGCTGAAGGTCGAGAAGCTGCTCCCGCCCGAGGGATCGCAGCCGAAAACCCTGCCCGGCAGCACGCGAAGCTACACGCAGGAGCAGATCGACGATCTGCTCAATCCCCCGGACTGGTTTCCGGACCGGCGCCCGGATCCGCCTGCGATCATCCTCAAGGGGCGCGGCGACGCGCTGGCCTGCGGTGCCTGCCATCTCATGTCCGGACTCGGCCATCCGGAATCCGCGGACCTCACCGGGCTCAGCGTGAACTACATGGTCCAGCAGATGAAGGACTTCCGCACCGGCAGCCGCATCGACGTGCCGAGGATGAACAAGATTGCCGCCGCGGTCTCGGAGGAAGAATCGCTGGCGGCCGCACAGTGGTTCGCGCGGCTCACGCCACGTCCGTTCACCCGGGTCGTCGAAGCCCACACCGTGCCAAGAACCTTCGTGGGCGATGGGCGCATGCGCTACATGGAGCCCGGTGGGGGCACCGAGCCCATCGGCGATCGCATCATCACCATTCCCGAGGATCCGGTGCGCGCGCGGTTGCGCGACCCCTATTCCGGATTCATCGCCTATGTGCCGCCCGGAAGCATCGCAAAAGGCCGGGCGCTCGCGCAGACCGGCGGCGGGAGAACGGTCCCGTGCGCGCTCTGCCACGGGACGGATCTGAAAGGGGCGGGGGACGTGCCGCGGCTTGCCGGCGTGCATCCGATCTACATCGCGCGCCAGCTCTACCGCTTCAGGGACAGAACGCGCAACGGCGCGGCGGCCGCAGCGATGCGACCCTCGGTGGAGCGACTGACCGACGAGGATATCGTCAACCTGTCCGCGTACCTCGGCTCGCTCGCGCCCTGAGTGGGCACGATGCGGTTTAGGATATCGATCGCGCGCAACGTCCAAGGGGCGCGCTCGCAACAAGGGGAGGAAACCATGAAAAGCCTCTCGACAACGAAGGCGCTGGTGCTGCTCGCGTGCCTCGCGGCGCCGGCTTTGGCCGAGGAGGCCAACGCGCTCAGCGCCAGCCAGTCGATCCGCATCAACGCCACGCCGGAAGCGGTGTGGGCGGTGGTTGGAGATTTCAACGGCTCACCGCGCTGGTTGCCGCTCGTGGAACGCAGCCAGATCGTGCTCGGAGCCAACAACCAGGTCGGCGCGCTGCGTCTGATCACGCGGCGCAACGGCACGAAGGTGACGGAGCGCCTGCTCGACTACGACCCGCAGGCCATGCGCATGGCCTATACCTACGTCGACGGTGCCGTGCTGGCCGCCGACTATTTTCCGGTGATCACCGTGAAGGACGGGGGCGACGGGACCAGCATCGTCGAGTGGAGCGCGCGCTTCAAGCGGCTGGCCTACGACGTCGACCCGCCGCCGCCCGGCCAGGACGACCGGACGCTGGTCGACTTCTACAACGGCATCTACAAGGCCGGGCTGGAGAGCCTGAAGCGCGTGGTCGAAAGCGGGCGGTGAGGCGGCAGTCACCGGTGATGCCGGCGCATACGATCGATCGCGGCCGCCGCGCCCACGCAGCGGGGCTGCTCGGCCTGGCCGCGCTCGCCTGCCTGCCGGGAAACGCCCGCGCGGCCGCCGTTCCCGTACCACCCCAAGGCATCGGCCACCGGATCCGGCACCTGTCCTACAGCGATCAGGGCGGGCGCCCGGACGGTGTGCAGGTGATGGTGAACCGTGGCCATGTCTACGTGGGCCACATGTTCAGCGACGGCGTGACGATTCTCGACGCGGCCGATCCGCGCGCGCTGAAGCCCGTCGGCTTCTTCACCGCCGGCGGCAACACGCGCACGCATCATCTGCAGGTGGCCGAGGACCTGCTGCTGCTCGCCAACGGGGCCAACATCGTTGCCATGCAGTCCTACGACAACATGCGCGGCTATTTCGAGAACACGCTCGCCGACAGCATCACGGAGCGCAAGAAGTTCCGTTCCGGGCTGAGCATCCACGACATCTCGCGGCCGCGCGAGCTGCGCGAGATCGCGTTTCTCGAGATGCCCGGCTTCGGCGTGAACCGGCTGTGGTGGCCAGGCGGGCGTTACGCCTACGTTTCCGCGCACTTCGACGGCTTCACCGACCACATTCTGTGCATCGTGGACCTGAAGGACGTCACCCGGCCGCAGATCGTCTCGCGCTGGTGGCTGCCGGGCATGCACCGGGCGGGCGGCGAGACCCCCGTGGCGCCCAAGGGTCGCCGCTTCGCGCTGCACCACATGATCACCGCCGGCAACCTGGGCTATGCCGCGTGGCGCGACGGCGGCTTCACCATTCTCGACATCGGCGATGCGACCAGCCCTCGGCTACTCTCGCACATCAACTGGTCGCCGCCGTTCCCGGGCGGCACGCACACCGCGCTGCCGCTGCCGGGGCGCGGGCTGGCGGTCGTGCTGGACGAGGCGAACGCGGAACGCTGCGAGAAAGGAACTTTCCACACGTTTCTCGTGGACGTGCGCCTGCCCGGCAATCCGGTGCCCATCGCCACTTTGCCCACGCCGAGGGACCGCGACTATTGTGCTCTCGGCGTGTTCGGGCCGCACAACCTGCACGAGAACCGGCCCGGTTCTTTCCGCAGCGAGGAAATGGTCTTCGCGACCTGGAACAACGCGGGGGTGCGGGTGTTCGACATCCGCGACGCCTTCGCGCCGAAGGAGATCGCCTTCTGGGTACCGCCTGCGCCCGCGCGGCTGATCGACCCGCGGCCCCGCGTTTCTCTCGCGCCCAAGACTTGCGACGTGTACGTCACGCCCGAAGGCTTGATGTTCGTCAGCGACTGGAACGCCGGCATGCACGTGCTGCAGTACGAGGGCTGAGGATTCCGGCGCGGCGGGGCAGGAGCGGCACCTGCGTTGCGCGCGGCAGGATGAGCGTCATGGTTGGCGAGCAGGCTGATTCGAACTGCGCCGAAGTGATCATCGTCGGCGCCGGGATCACCGGTCTCGGGGCGGCCTACCATGTGGGAGCGCGCGGCATCCCGTATCTGGTTCTGGAAGCGGCGGACGATCTCGGCGGAATCTGGCGCACGCATCGCTGGCACGGCGCGCGCTGCGACTCCGACATCATCCACTATTCGTTCCGCTTCAAGCCGTTGCTTTCGGAACGCCGCCTGCTCGGCGCCGCGCAGATCCAGCGCTACCTGCGCTCGGTCGCCGGGGAATTCGGAATCCTCGAGCGGGTGCGTTTCGCCACCCGCGTGCAAAGAGCCGTGTTCGACCCGCAAGCGAGCCTCTGGCGTGTGCACACGAACCGGGGCGCGTTCCAGGCACGCTTCCTGATCAACGGCAACGGCTATTTCGAGGATCTCCACCGGCCGGCGTTTCGGGAATCGGACAGATTTCGCGGCGAGATCGTTCACGCCTTCGAACTCGACGGCGGGCGCACGTTCGCCGGCAAGGACGTGGTTCTGGTCGGCAGCGGCGCGACCGCGATCAGTTGCGCCCCCGAGCTGGCGCGGGTGTCGCGATCGCTGGTGCTTCTGCAAAGATCGCCGTCCTACATCTACGAAATGAGCGACCGCTCCGGCCCGTTGGCGAGAGCGTGCCAGCAACTGTATCGCGCCGGCTTCGAGTTTCCCGTCCACGCGCTTCGCTATGCGCTGCAGCTCAGGGACGATCTGGTCTTCGTGGGCTTTCGCGCCTTTCCCGGACTGGCGCGCTGGCTCTTCAGGCGGCACTGGGTTGCGGTGGTCGGCCAGCAGTCCTTCGAGAGGGACTTCAGACCGCGCTACGACCCTTGGGAGCAGCGCGTGTGCGTGGCGGTGGGCTTGAAGGAGGCGCTGCGCCAGCGGCGCATCGCGATCAGGACCGGCCAGATCGACCGCTTCACCGAATCGGCCATCGTGCTGGACAGCGGCGAGCCCATCCCCTGCGATGTATGCGTGCTGGCGACCGGGTTCGAGTTGAATTTCCTCAAGTTCGAGTTGTACGTGGGCGCGGAAAAAATCTCCCTCGCCGGGCGCAACTTCTACAAAGGGGTCATGATGGGAGGCGTGCCCAACTACTTCCAGCCGGTAGGCGTGTGGCATTCCGCGTGGACGGGGCGTTCGGAAGCCGCCACTCGCTTCGCGCTGAGAATCATCGACTACATGAAGGAGAAGGGTCTCAGCACGGTGCGCGTCGATCGCCGGGACGTGCTGTCGCGGCCGCGCATCACGCCCAACTACGTGATGCGCTCGGTCTCACGGTTGCCGAGGCTCTATGGCACGTACGAGCTGCCCACGCTGGACAATCTCTGTTCGTATCGCTTCCGGCCCGCCGAGTTCCGCTTCGCCTGAGCGCTATCGAGGTCCAAGGGCGCGGGAGATCCCGTTTCCTTGACCTGTGTCAATGCACCGCGCCCTCGGCTGGTCTTGGATGTCAATCCTGCCAACAGGTGCGTAAGAGGAGGGGCATATGGACGCACTGAGCGGTTTGGTGTTTCTCGCAGTGCTCGCAACCATCGTGACACTGGCCAGGGGAGTTGCCTCGATGGCCGAGGGCGGTGCCTACGACTTCCAGCACAGCCATCACTGGATGATGCTTCGCGTCCTGTTTCAGGCCACTGCGGTGGGACTCGTGCTTCTCGGCCTGCTGTGGCAGGCGGGGTGAGTGCAATCGCCGGGAGTTCGGAGTGGATCCGGTAGGCGTTGTGGTCGCAGGTGCGCTGCTCGCTGGCATCGTGACGGCAGCGGGCCTGATCAACTGCCGGCTCTGGCGCGCGGCTGCGGGCGAAGAGGGGGCATTGCTTTTCCCGCGGATGCTCGCGCGGGAAGGCATGCGTCTTGACGACTGCAGGAACGAGGGCACGTTCACGCAGGTGGCGATTGCGGCGCGTCGTTGTCTGCTTTGCCGCGAGCACGAGCGGTGCGTCTCGTGGCTCGACGGTCGCGGCGCGATCGCACCCGGACGCTTCTGCCCCAACGCAGACCTGATCGCCGCGCTCGCAGCCGAGGTACGCGCGAAGGCACGGCTGTGCGCCAGATCGCAGAGGCGCGCTTCG
Organism: Burkholderiales bacterium; assembly: GCA_035560005.1. Taxonomy (NCBI): domain Bacteria; kingdom Pseudomonadati; phylum Pseudomonadota; class Betaproteobacteria; order Burkholderiales; species Burkholderiales bacterium. The sequence continues at coordinate 12,362 of DATMAN010000065.1, forward strand.
ACTTCAGGTGCGCATTGATCAAGTGCGCCGTGCGGCCGAAGCCGAGAGCGATCGGAGGGCCGGTCGCCCGAAGGAGTTCAGGCAATCTGCCGATGCGCAGCCGCGAGGCCGCAGGCGCGATTACTCGAAGGGCATCCCATCGCGCAGGGCTCGCGCGGTCTCCGGACTGAGCACATCGAGTCGCTCGAGCGCTCTGCGCAGCCCGTCCGGTCGGTCGATCCGGCGACAGGCCGCGCCGAGGTAGTACCACGCGGCCGGCTGCCGCGGGTCGAGCTTCACCGCTTCCTCGAGCGCCGAAACCGCCGCGGCGTCCTGCTCGCGATGGTGCAGCGCCTTGCCGAGCGCGATCCACGCCATCGCGTTCCCGGGCTGTTGTCCGACCCAATGTGCCGCGACCTCTCTCAATCCTTCCCAGTCGTGCGCGTACTCCCGCGCCGCCGCCTGGAGAAACGCCGGCTGTTCGGCACCGGCGCGCTCCCAGAATGAGCGCTCGGGTTGGCGTCCCTCGGGCGTGCCGGCTGCGACGCGGTCCAGCAGCTTGCGCACCCAGATCGCCGGCACCGCGAAAAACGAATCCTCACGTTCCTTCGCGTAGAAGGTGAGAATTCCGACCAGCCTCCCGTCCCGGTCGACCAGTGCACCGCCGCTTTCTCCGCTGGCGAACGCGGCATCGGTCTGGATGACGTGGGCGCCGTCGTAGGGGTGAAGCGCTCTCACCGTGCCTTCGGTGTGCCGGATATCCGGTCCCTTGTAACCGAAGGCGGCGACGAAGTCGCCGACCTTCAGTGCATCGCCGTCCTGCGCGAACGGGATCGCCGGAATGTCAGCGGAGGTCCGCAGCAGACACAGATCGTGCTCGACATCCTTCACCACGCCGGGGACTTCGGGCTGCAGACCGGAGGCAAGCACCTCGATGACCCGCGCCTGACGAAGGCCGTGGCAACTGGTGATGAGGACCCCATCGCCGAGGGACACCGCGGAACCGGTTGCGACCCTGCGCGTCTCGTTGACCACCCGCACCTTGACCACGCTGGCCGAAACCCGTTCGGCCACCGCGGGATCGAGGCTCGGCCCGGCCTCGGCGCCGCAGGCCAGCACCAGCGAAAGCAGGACGAGATGACCACGCATCGGTCAGAAAGCGGCTCTCAACCGCAGCGCGCGGCAGCGCCGCGAGGTGCAGGTTCCAGGCAGCGCCGCTTCCGGATGAGCAGACTCGTTTGAAGCTCGGCGCTCATGCGATCGATCGGCATCGGAGGAGAGCTAGAGTCATGGAGGACGCCCGGACACTCCAGGCGAAGCGGGCGGGCCATGGCTCCAGCCTGGCGCAGAAAAGTGACGCTTCAAGACCTGATCCCTTGCTTTTCGCGCTCGTCCGTCTTCCCAAGTTGAAGCGCTACCTCATACCGCTTTCGAGCTTCAGTATCTTCGAGCAATCGATCGAGCCGACCGGCGCGTGGCTGCGCTCTCTGACGCCCACGAACCTCGATTTCATCGCCGAGCTTCAGAATGGAAGGGTTCTCGACGATCTGATCTTCGAGCCATTTTTCGGAGAACTCCGGGTGATCCCTGAGCGAGATCGGTTCTGGAACGATGAGCTTTGGCGCTGGCATCTTCGCTCCTTCTGGGATGAGGGCTAACAACGTCCCCGATCAGCGGCCGCCGACGAGCGTAGCGAGGAGGGTACCCGCCAGCGACGCTGGCGGGCGGTCCGCTGCATCGGCTGCTTGGGCGGAGATTGAACTCATGACTTCCCGCCTGCCACACCACGAACAACTTCCACGATCTGGCTCCCGGGACTCGGCAAGGTTTCTGTCCGCACGAATCCACTGTCTTGTGGAGCAAAGATCGACTGCGTCGCTTGCAGGAGCACCGCGTCCTTCGTTTGCGCGTCACCTGCGCCTTTCACGAAGGTTTCAAAGGAGCTTAGCGCGTTCTGGCGATGCCGATTAACGACGAAGTTATGGCGACTCGCGGCGAAGTTGCGAGCTGACCAGATAAACCCGAATGTCAAGACAAAGATCACGACGAGACGCGGCACAATCAGCTGAATTGCTCGCGGGATCGTCGTGGCGGAGAGATCATTTAGCTGAGGCCCCAAGCTCCATAGCGCGTACACGATGGTCGCCAAAGCGAAAAGGATCGTTGCGGCCAACCAATACAACGATTGCTTTTCGTGGAACTCGGCTTCAGTCTTGAAGTGAATCGCATGCTGGGCTACGCCGGCCTCGGCCGCCGCTTGTCGCACCCGTTCGAGGGCACCCTGCATCTCGGCGAGGATCTTGTCTTTCTCAGTCCGTAACTCGGTCGCGAGCTGTTTCTGGAGCGCAAGAGTCCCTCGCGCTTCCCGCTCAAGGCTGTCGAAGTCTGTGCCTCGGCGGATGGCGTAGGAAATATGCGGAGTTACCGTGGTGTAGTACGCGTGCCACTGATCGCGAAGCTGCTGGATAAGTGAGTCGCGTGCCTGCACGGGGTTTTGAGGGTGCTGCGCGAGAGAGAACTTCTGAATCTGCTGGAAGTAGCTCAGAACCTGGTTGGCTTGCGAATGGAGCTGGTTCAGGGTTTCGAACGGAACACTGTCGAGATTGCACTCGGAAAGATCCCGGAAAAGGCCAAGCGTTCGACGGAACACGGGGAGCCCAGCCTCAAAGTTGAGATCCTTGCCGAGATCGTTCGTGCGAACGAGCGACTCCGGATCGATGCCGTTCAAGGCGTCTGACACTTTGCGCAACTCTTGATGCTGCTGTTGTTCCTGTTCGAACGTTGCCATAACCTTCCCTCAGAATTCCTCCGCCCAACGAGTCTGTAGGAAAACCCCCTCGAAGAAGCTTACCACCGCCCGTTTGCGCGGGGCTCAAGGGCTGGCAGACTTTGCCCGGGGCGGCGATGCACATCGAGCGAGCCTGTGCGCCTTGCGTTCTGCCGCTTCATTGCAGGGTCCTGCGTCTTCGTTGTTTGATGT
>DATMAN010000066.1 GCA_035560005.1 Burkholderiales bacterium
CTTCGCGATGGTCCAGGCGCCCGAGCCGGTGAACGGCTTCTCGCCGGTGAGGAACTGGTACAGGATGATGCCCGCCGAGAAGATGTCGCTGCGCCGGTCAATGTTGCCGCCGGTGATCTGCTCCGGCGACATGTAGGCGGGGGTGCCGACCATCGTGCCCGCCTGCGTCTTCTCGGTCGCGCTCGCGTCGGTGATGCGCGCCACGCCGAAGTCGGCGAGCTTCACCTTGCCGTTGTGGTCAATCATCACGTTGGCCGGCTTGATGTCGCGGTGGATGATGCCGGCCTCGTGCGCGAAGTGCAGGGCGTCGCACAGCTCGCACATGACGCGCACCGCTTCCTTCAGCTCGAAGCGCTCGTTCGCGTCGAAGAAGTTCTTGAGTTCCTTGCCCTTGATGAACTCCATCACGATGTACGCGATGTCGCCTTCCTCGCCGAAGTCGTACACCTGCACGATGTTCGGATGGTTGAGGCGCGCCACCGCCTGCGCCTCGCGCACAAACCGCATCGAGTATTCGCGCGCGGTGTCCTCGTCCACCGCGCTCTTGAGGATCGTCTTGATGGCGACGGTCCGGTGCAGGCGCGTGTCGGTGCCGGCATAGACCATGCCCATCGCGCCCTTGCCGAGGACGCGGTCAATCTTGTAGCGCCCGAGCTGCTTCAGTTCGGCTTCAGCGGCCACGCGAAACTCCCGCCGGTCCTTCCCCCGGCAGCGCAAGCGTCAGATTTTTCGGGTTTTTCGGCACGTTCAGGCAGCCCAAGCCCGAGAGCGTACATTATCTCGACGGCCTTTGCCGCTGGCAAGGGCATTTGTCGCGGACCGATGCCGCCTTCGGTCTGCCCTCCCCAATCTGAAAAGAGCCTTTGGCGCCTGGCTCCAAGCCCCAGACCGAGTATCCGCCAGAGGCTCCGCACCCGCACGGTGCGGTGCAAGAAAACCGCGGGCGCCTACCACCCCTCGCGCTGAAGCCCAGGCACGGCGTCGAAATGCCGATCGCGGCTGAGTACGGGCAGACGATGCTCGACCGCAAGCGCTGCGATCCACGCATCGTTGGCCGGTATCGGATGTCCCGACTTCTTGAGCGACACACGGATTTCCGAGTACCGGGTGGCGGTCTCCTCCGTCACGGCGAGAATGTCGAAATCCCGCAAGTGCAATCGCAGCCATGCTTCGTACGTTGAACGGTGCCTCGACTGAGCGATTCCGTAGCGGAACTCGCCCAGCACGATCACCGGAATGGCTGCGCGCGCCTGGCGCCGCAGGATTTCCCCGACCGCCGATTCACCGTCCACGAATGCGGACAGCGCATTGGTGTCGAGAATCACGCCCGATCCTCGGGCTCGATCGCCTCGAACTCCTTGTCCATGATGTCCCGGATGCGCCGGGACTCCTTGCTCAATCGCCGCAGCTTGCCGAATCCTCGCATCCACTCGGGCTCGGCGGCGCGCACTCCCTTGCGGCCTGGAGCCAGCTTTTCCTGCAGCGCTTCGGCAACCAGTTGCCTGAGTGTCTGACCGCGCTCGGCAGCCTTGGCCTTTGCCTTGCGAAACAGCGGATCCGGAATTTCAATGGTCGTCTTCATCGAGGGCGCACCCTACCATATTTACGGCTGACCGCCGGAACCCGATGCATGCGCTCCCGGCCGCCGCGGCTGTTGCATCGCATGCCCGCGCCCCGGCTCGCCCGCACGCCTATCGGATCGCTGGCGCCCGGGTCTCGGGTTTGGGGACGGCGACGCCCTGCTCGCGCGCCTTCTGATACCAGCGCAGCGCGGTCTCGTAGTCGCGCGCCACAGCGGAGTTGCCGCGGTCGTAGATCTCGCCGAGCTTCTTCTGCGCCGGGCCGTGGCCGCTCTCGCCCGCTTCGAGGAAGGCCTGCAGCGCGCCGCGATCGTCGCCTGCACGCTCCATCGCAAGGCCGGCCCGGTAGCGCCGTTCTGCCTCTTCCTTGCCCAGCGGCGCGCGCTCCGGCAGCTTCGGCGCCGGGACCGCGACGGCGGCGGGTGGCGGCGCCACGGCCGGTGCCGGAACCGCGACCGGCGCTGGCG
>DATMAN010000067.1 GCA_035560005.1 Burkholderiales bacterium
GATCAGCGAAGAGCGTTTCAACCTGGCGGTGACCGGCAGCAACGACGGCCTGTGGGACTGGAACATGCTCACCGGAGAAACCTATTACTCGCCGCGCTTCCAGCAGCTGCTGGGCTACGGCGCCTCGCAGATGGAGAACAACTTCGACGCGATGATGTCGCGCGTGCACCCAGAGGACCGCCCAGGCGTGGAAAAGGCCATCGAGGATCACCTGCAGCGCGGCGCGCCGTTCGATGCAGAGATGCGCCTGCAGACCAGCTCAGGCGAGTACCGATGGTTTAGGGCCCGCGGGCAGTCGGTGCGCGATGCCGGAGGAAAGCCGGTCCGGATGGCGGGTTCGCTCACCGACACCACGGACCGCAGGATTGCCGCGGCCGAGCTGTTCGCGGAAAAGGAACGCGCCCAGGTAACATTGGCCTCGATCGCCGACGGGGTCATCACCACCGATACCGACGGATGGATCGAGTACCTCAATCCGGTGGCGGAAACACTGACCGGTTGGAAACTTTCCGACGCCCAAGGCCTGCCTTTGCAGGCGATCTTCCGCATCATCGACGAGACGACGCGCCAGCTCGCCCCGAATCCGATCGAGACGGTGCTGCGCGAGGGTCGCACCGTCGAGATGGCGCAGACCCTGTTGCTCGTCAAGAACGACGGTGCCGAGGTGCCGATCGTGCATTCCGCCGCGCCGATCAGGGACCGCGCGGGGCGCATCAGCGGTGTGGTGCTGGTGCTGCACGACGTGAGTCGCGAGCGGCAGTACGCCGCCAAACTGTCCTACCAGGCGAGCCACGATGCGTTGACCGGACTGATCAACCGGACCGAGTTCGAGAACCGGCTTTCGCTCGCGCTGAAAACCGCTGCGCAGCTCGGCCGCCATCACGCGGTGATGTACCTGGATCTGGATCAGTTCAAGGTGGTCAACGATACCTGCGGGCATGCGGCGGGCGATCAGCTCATGCGCCAGGTCAGCACCGTCCTGCAGCGCAGGCTGCGCGAAGGTGACACCCTCGCCCGCCTGGGCGGGGACGAGTTCGGCGTGCTGCTGGAGAGCTGCCCGCCGGATCATGCCGTGCGCATCGCGGATCAGCTGCGGCAGACCGTGTCGGATTTTCACTTCGTCTGGGAAAACCGTTCCTTTGCCATCACGGTGAGCATCGGACTGGTCAACGTGGCTGACGGGATGTTCACCCTGGCGGACGTGCTCAGCGCCGCCGATGCCGCCTGCTACATGGCGAAGGACAAGGGGCGCAACCGTGTGCAGGTCTACCATCCGGAGGACAGCGAGGTTTCGCTGCGCCATGGGGAGATGGAGTGGGTCGGCCGCATCCAGAAGGCGCTGGAAGAGGACCGTTTCGTGCTCTACGCGCAGGACATCAAGGACGTCATCGCCTCGCAGGCGCACGGAATTCACTGCGAGCTGCTGATCCGGATGCTCGACGAAAAGGGCGACATCGTTCCGCCGATGGCCTTCATTCCCGCGGCCGAGCGCTACGGGCTCATGCCGGCGATCGACCGTTGGGTGATCCGCACCGCATTTGCCACGATTGCGCGGTTGCGCGGCGAGGGCGCCGAGCCGCGCATCGATCTGTGCTCGATCAATCTCTCAGGCGCCTCCCTGACCGAAGAACGGTTTCTCGACTTCGCGCGCGAGCAGTTCCAGCTCTTCGACGTGCCCCCCGGGCTCATCTGTTTCGAGATCACCGAGACCGCCGCGATCGCCAACCTGGACAGTGCGGCGCGCTTCATCCAGGCGATGAAAGGCCTCGGCTGCCACTTTTCGCTCGACGATTTCGGGGCGGGGATGTCCTCCTTCGCCTACCTCAAGCACCTGCCGGTGGACTTCCTCAAGATCGACGGCAGCTTCGTCAAGGACATGGCCGACGACCTGATCGACCGCGCCATGGTCGAGGCGATCAACAGCATCGGCCACGTGATGGGCAAGAAGACCATCGCCGAGTTCGTCGACAGCGAACGGATCTTGAGGGCCCTACGTGAAATCGGTGTCGATTTTGCCCAGGGCTACTGGGTCGCCAAGCCCAGGCCCTTCGGCCCGCGGCTGCGCATGGCCGCCGGCAGCATCGGGGCCGGCTGAATCCCGCCGCACAACGAGCGCTGCACCAAGAAGAACGGGCACACAGGGTGCCCGTTTTCTCTTGGCGCGACCGCGGCTGCCGGCCGCCCCGAAGAAAACCGCGAACGCCGCTTGCGGTTCGCGGAGCCCGTCAGGCCCGGCCAAGCCGGTCGACGCAGGCCTTCTCGGTCATCATTTCGAAGCCCTTGCCCTTGCAGGCGTTCTTGCCCTTGCAGGCATTCATCGAGGTCTTGCACTCGGATTGGCCCTTGCAGGCGTTGGCCCCGTAACACTTGACCTTGACTTCCTGGGCGGTGGCCGTACCCGCCACGCCCCCGGCGAACACCGCCGCGGCCGCCGTCGCGATCGCCACGCCAATCAGTCTGCGATTCAGATCCATCGTTTCCTCTCCTCTGAAGAGTGTTGGTTCATCGATGCGCAGGGTGCCGGGCGGCGCCACTTCAGGAACTCGCCCTTTGCCTGCCGCGCGCCCGGCATGCGTGCGAGCCGGCCGCATACCGAGGACAAGCACGCCGGCTCCCGTGCAATTACGCTGCGCTGGGCGGATCGGATTCAGCGAGGCAGGGAGGCCGAGTTCCCGTGAGGCGCGCGGCTGGCGGTCCAAGCGCGAATTTGCGACGCGAAACCGCTCCGAAGGCCGGAGGACGCGCTAAATATCTCATCTACTGGGCGAATT